>NZ_JBHXLU010000001.1:385038-427737 GCF_042720695.1 Streptomyces sp. NPDC058457
CCCGTTTGCACATACAACGACTATTTGGTGCAGCGCCCCTTATGGGGCGCGGGGAACTGCGCGACCAGCCCCCACCCACCCGCAGCTACCCCCGCACCGCACCAACCCGAACCCGCCGCCACACACTGGGCGCCACACTGATGACAACGGTCAGCCCCACCGCCGCCACAACCCCCTCCCACGGCTCCGGAAACAACGACCCACCCAGAATCCCGATCACCTGATACGTCACCGCCCACGCCAGACAGGCCGGCAGATTCCCCCGCGCGAACCGCCGCAACGGCCACTCCGCCAGCAGACACGCCAGCATCACCGGAATCCGCCCGGCCGGCACCAGCCGTGACAACACCAGCACGGCAACCCCGTGCTCGGCCAACTTCCCCTGCGCCTGCGACAGCCGCTCCTCCGGCGCCCGCGCCCGGATCGCCTCCAGCCACCGCGACCCGTTCTTCGACCGCAGCCCCCGCCTCCCCAGCCAGTACAGCGCCGCATCCCCCAGGAAGGCCGCCAGCGACGCCGTCACGAAGACCAGCGCCAGCGCGAACGGCGCCGTCTGATGGAACGCCACCACCGCCGCCGAACTCACCAGCGCCCCCGTCGGCACCACCGGCACCAACGCCCCGATCAGCACCAGCAGGAACAGCGTCGGATACCCGATCGCCTGCTGCGTGGACTCGGTCGAGGTGGCGGTCGCCGCCGTGGAGCCGGCGGCGGCCGCCATGACCACCAGCAGTCTCACCGTGCGACCTCCAGCCGCACGCTCTCCCCGTGGCCGAGCCTGTGCACCGCCACCTGCGGTGCGTACTCGGCGGCCAGGCGCACGAACTCCTCGCCCGGCGCATGGAATTCGTGCGGGCGCACCGCGTCCATGCCGATCGGCCAGTACGTCCCGTAGTGCACCGGTACCGCACTGCGCGGCGACAGCAGCGCCAGCGCCCGCGCCGCCCGGCCCGCGTCCAGATGCCCCTCGCCGAGATGCGGCCCCCATCCGCCGACCGGCAGCAGGGCCACGTCCACCGGCCCGACCGCCTCGGCCATCTCGTCGAACAGCCCGGTGTCCCCGGCGAAGTACGTCCGCGCCGCGCCCTCGACGACGTATCCGAGGGCGGGCGAGCGGTGCGGGCCGACCGGCAGCCGGCGGCCGTCGTGCCGCGCGGGTACGGCCCGGACGACGAGGGGGCCGACGTGTATCTCGTCGCCGACGTCCACCTCGGTGATCCGCAGCTGACGGAGCCGGCGGAGCGCGGGGACCGCCCGTGGTGCGCCCCGGGGCACGAGCAGGCGCGTGCCCGGGGCGAGCCCGGCGAGCGAGGGTACGTGCAGATGGTCCGCGTGCAGGTGGGAGACGAGCGCGAGGTCCGCGTGACGGGCCTCGGGCGGCGGCGGGGCACCCCGGCGGCGGCGCAGGTGCGCGAGCCGGCGCGCGAACAGAGGATCGGTGAGCAGGCGTATGCCCGAATCCTCGATCGTGCAGGTGGCGTGACCCCACCAGGTGATCTCCACCGGCACCTCTTTGCCTCCTTCGCGTGACTCCCCGAAGCCTACGTGCAGGAGTAGGGTCGGCGGCGAAACCCGGAGGTGAGGGGGGACGCCATGGGACAGGTGCGGGGTGCCTCCAGTGGGCTCGCGCCGGTGCGGGTGACCGCGATCGCGAGTCTGACGCCCCTGGAGGAACTGGAGATCGACCCCTTCCTGGTCGACTCCCGCAGCCAGCACGCGATGTGCGCGCGCTGGGCCGTGGAACACGGCTACGTCATCGCCCGCGAACTCCTGGTGCGCGGCCTGCGCCCCGACCACAGCGCCCTGTGGACGGGCGTCCGCCCGGGCCTCGACGTCTTCGTCGCCCCGAGCAGACGGGTCCTGGAGAGCGCGCTGTCATCGGTCGAGGACTTCATGGCGGAGTGCGCGAGACGCGGGGTCCGGGTGGAGACGGTGGGCCGCGCGGAACCCCGCTACGACGCCCGGATGAAGGCCATGGTCCACCGCCGCCTGTCGATGCCGACGGCGGGCTACGACGGGCGGTAGGGCCGGGGCCGTCGAGCAGCGGAGCCGCGCCGCACCGGCCGGGCAGGCGTGGGCACGGCACCGCCGGACACCGCCGGACATCGCCGTCGTGGCCGAGCACCGCTGCGGCGGACTCGGAAAACCGACCCCGCACCAGCTCTTCGAGCGCATCAGTTCCCCTGAATCCGCCGCCACGGCGCGCAGCTCCCGCGGCGGTGTCCGGCGGTACCGAACCCACCGTCACCGACCACTTCCGGCCCGCCCGCATGTGACAGTGTTGGCGCGAGCAGATCCGCACTCGGCGCGGGTCGCGGACGTGAGGTCGGTGGGGCGTGCGGTGGCGGCGGGTCGTCAGTCAGATCGGACGGAGCGTCACGGTGTGGGCGGTCTCCACCGTCACCATGCTGGTCCTCGCCGGCCTCCTGCCCGACTTCCAGCTCCAGTCCGCCGACGGTGACAGCGCCACCCGCATCGCCATGACCGCGGCCCTCGGCGCCGGCGCCTTCGGTGTGCTGTCGGCCGTCGTCTGGCCCCTTCTCGTACGGCTGCTGCTGCTCGTGCCCGCCCTCGTCCTCGGCCTGCTCGTCTTCTTCCTCAACGGCTCCCTCCTCCTCGTCGCCCTGCGCATCAACCCCTCCGGGCAGAGCGAGGCGGCGCCGGAGACCGCTGTGATCGTGGCCGCCGTGATGTCCGCCGTCGCCTCCGCCACCGGCGGTGCCCTCGCCGTCCGCGACGACGACGCCTACCGCCGCCGGCTGTCCCGCCTCGCCACCCGCCGCCGCAGTTCCCGCCCGCCCTGCGCGGCCACCCCCGGCACCGTCTTCCTCCAGCTCGACGGAGTCGGCCACGACGTCCTCACCGCCGCGGTCGCCAAGGGCCTGATGCCGACCGTGGCCGGCTGGCTGGGAGCAGCGGAAGACCGGCCCACCCACCGGCTCACCCCTTGGCGCACCGACTGGTCCAGCCAGACCGGCGCCAGCCAGCTCGGCATCCTGCACGGCTCCAATTTCGACGTGCCCGCCTTCCGCTGGTACGAGAAGGAGCACCGGGAGGTGATGGTCTGCAACCGGCCGACCAGCGCCGCCGAACTCCAGCGCCGGGCGATCGAGCGCACCGCCGACGGCGGACTGCTCACCCTGGACGGCGCCAGCCGCGGCAACCTCTTCAGCGGCGGCGCCGACGAACAGGCCCTCGTCCTGTCGATAGCCACCCGCCGCCGCGGCCGGGAGAACCGTTCCCGCGCCGGCTACTTCGCATACTTCTCGGACCCCGCCAACGCCGTCCGCACCGCACTCTCCTTCTTCGCCGAGGTCGCCCGCGAGATCGGCCAGTCCACCACGGCCCGGCTCCGCCGGCAGCGCCCGCGCGTCAAACGCGGCGGCCTCTACCCCTTCGTCCGCGCCTTCGCGACCGTCGTCGAACGCGACGTCGTCGTCGCCGCGGTCATGGGCGACCTGCTCGTCGGCCGCAGCGCCGTCTACGCCGACCTGGTCGCCTACGACGAGGTCGCCCACCACTCCGGCCCGCACAGCCGGGACGCCGAGAAGGTGCTGCAACGCCTGGACCGCTCCCTCGCCCTGATCGAGAAGGCCGCCGAGCACGCCCCCCGGCAGTACCGGATCGTCGTCCTCTCCGACCACGGCCAGAGCCCCGGCGAGACCTTCCACACCCGCTACGGCCTCAGCCTCGGTGACCTGGTCCGCGCCGGGTGCGGACTGCACGTGCCGCGGCGCGCCGAGCGCACGCACAGCGGCACGGAGGCGCGGGCCGCCGTCCGCGCGGCGCTGCGCAGGCCGGTCGAGGAGGGCGGCGAGAAGCACCGGCCGACCCGGGACTCGGAACCGATCGTGCTCGCCTCCGGCAACCTCGGCCTGGTCTCCTTCCCGGACGTGCCGCACCGCATGACCAAGGAGGAGCTGGACGCCCGCCACCCGGCGCTGCTCACCACCCTCGCCAACCATCCCGGTATCGGGTTCCTGCTCGTCCGCAGCGAGGAGCACGGCGGGGTGGTGCTGGGCGCGTACGGCGCGGAGATTCCGCTCGACCGGCTCGACGGCCCTGCGGGGCCGCTGGCCGTGTTCGGGGCGGGCGCCGCCGACGCCGTGCGGCGGACGCACTCCTTTCCGCACACCGCCGACATCATGGTGAACTCGTGGTACGACGCGGAGAGCGGTGAAGTCCTCGCGTTCGAGGAGCAGATCGGGTCGCACGGGGGGCTGGGGGGTGCGCAGGGGCGGCCGTTCCTGTTGTCGCCGGTCTGCGTCTCCGCTCCTTCGGAGGAGGGGGAGGAGCTGGCGGGGGCCGAGGCGGTGCACGGGGTGCTGCGGCGGTGGCTTCGGGAGGCGGACGGGCCGCAGGTCCCCTTGTCTGCGGAGGGGGAGAGGGCCGCGTAGTTCGTTCACCGCGGGCCGGTGGGAGCTGGTCGCGCCCACGCGGCGGAGCCGCAAATCGATACAGCCCCGCGCCCCTATCGGGGCGCTGCACGCGAGCCCCCTGGAAATTCAGCTGCGTTCCTCATGCTCCGGGCTCACACTGTTCGAGTCGCAAACCTCTCGAACACCCCCCAAGGAGCCGCCTCTTGCAGGCAGCCGTATCCGTCACCCCCTCCCGTATCCCCGAACTCCTCCTCGGGCTCGCCACCGTGCGGCCCGTGTTCATCTGGGGTGCGCCCGGGATCGGGAAGTCCTCCCTGGTGCGGGAGTTCGCCGAGTCGCTCGGGCTGGAGTGTGTGAGCCTGCTGGGTACGCAGCTCGCGCCCGAGGACCTGATCGGTGTTCCGCAGATCCGGGACGGACGGTCCGTCTTCTGTCCGCCCGAGTCGATCGCCAGGGACGAGCCGTACTGCCTGTTCCTGGACGAGCTGAACGCGGCCACTCCCGATGTGCAGAAGGCGTTCTACTCGCTGATCCTCGACCGGCGCATCGGGAACTACGAGCTGCCCAAGGGCTCGATCGTCATCGGCGCCGGCAACCGGGCCACCGACAACGCCCTCGCCCGGCCCATCGCCTCCGCGCTCGTCAACCGGCTGGCCCACGTCCATCTGGAGGCCTCCGCGCACGACTGGCTCGCCTGGGCCGCGGGCAACGGCATCCACCCGTGGATCCTGGACCACCTCACCGACCGGCCCGACCACCTGTGGTCCAAGCCGCCGAAGACCGAGGAGCCGTTCTCCACGCCGCGCTCCTGGCACATGCTCTCCGACGCCCTGCACTCCTTCGGGCGTGAGCTGGACGAGGCGACGCTGAAGGTCCTGGCGCACGGCACGCTGACCCCTGCACACGCCACCGCCTTCTGCGGATACGTCAAGATCGTGCGCAGCCGGTTCGGGATCGAGGCGATCCTGAAGGGGGACGCGGGGTGGCCGAACCGGATCGAGGACCGCGACCTGCTGTACTACCTGGCCGAGTCGTTCCGGGGACGGCTGGTCAAGGAACTGCCCGCAGACAAGGAACACATGTCGGCGAACGGCCGGCAGACCGCGTACCGCGCCAAGTCGCTGCTGGTGCAGCTCGCCGAGATCTCCGTCGAGGTCGCCCAGACCGTCATCGCCTCCGACGCCGACGGCAACCCGGTCCTGCCCGCCTGGTTCCTGATCGAGGCGGCCCGGGACATGCCCCGGCTGGTGGAGGCCCGGCGATGAGCCGAGCCGCCGCCCGCAAGGAGCAGCCGAAGAAGAAGGACCCCGCCGCCGAGAACTTCGCGGCCGGAGTCGAGCTGCTGCGGGCCAACCCCGCGCTGCGGGCGGTGGAGTTCACCATCTGCCGGCACGAGAAGTGCGAACTGGCTCCCCATGAGGGGCTGGTGCGCGCCGACTCGGACGGCGTGCTGCACGCGCACTCCACCCGGCGCGCCGAACCCGCCGAGTGGGCCTGGGCGTTGGCGCACTGCACCATCCATCTCGGCTTCGGGCACCTCCCGGCCGCCACCGGGCCGCGCACCCAGCCCGACCGCTACGACCTCGCCGCCCGCTGCACCGTCGTCAACCGCTTCCTGCAGACCTTCCCGGTCGGCGAGGCCCCCGACCACCTGCCCGCCTCCTACCCGGAGGGCGAGGAGGAGCGGCTCGCCGCGGGCTGGCGCCGGACCGGCGGCATCCCGGTCGCCTACGAGCACGGCGGGACGAGTGGCGGTGAACCCGACCAGCTCCTGCTCTCCTGGAACCAGTGGGCCGGCCAGGTCCCCGACTGGCAGGTGGGGTTCGCGCACGCGCTGACCCGCACCATGTCCCGGGCGATGGACCTGGCCGGCGGCCGCCGCACCTCCATGTCGGGGCCGCCGACCCCGCTGCGCCCCTGGGAACAGGCGCTGAGCTGGTTCGTCTCCTCCTATCCGCTGCTCGGCGGCATCGCGGCCGGC
The DNA here is from genome assembly GCF_042720695.1 of Streptomyces sp. NPDC058457. Classification (NCBI taxonomy): domain Bacteria; kingdom Bacillati; phylum Actinomycetota; class Actinomycetes; order Kitasatosporales; family Streptomycetaceae; genus Streptomyces; species Streptomyces sp. NPDC058457. The sequence goes on from NZ_JBHXLU010000001.1 coordinate 391,399, forward strand.
ATCAAACTGGTCGCCGACGCCGAACTGGCCCGCGCCCACGACATCGCGATCGCCGCCGTCAACCCCGAGGTCGGCGAGATCTACGTCAACCCGCTCCGCACGCTGGACGACGAGGAGTGGCGGTTCGTCCTCGCCCACGAGATGCTGCACGCCGCCCTCCGCCACGGTGACCGCCTCGGCGCCCGCGACCCCTACCTCTTCAACATCGCCTGCGACTACGTCATCAACGGCTGGCTGGTCGAGATGCGTGTGGGTGCGATGCCCGAAGGGCTGTTGTACGACGGCGAGTTGAAGGGGCTGTCGGCCGAGGAGGTGTACGACCGGATCGCCGGCGACCTGAGAAGGATGCGGCGTCTCGCGACGTTGCGCGGCAAGGGGCGCGGTGACGTGCTGGGCGCACCGATCGGGCCGCCCGGTGAGTATGTCGACCTCGACGAGTTCTACCGCCGGGGTCTGGGCCAGGGGCTCGACCTGCACCAGACGCAGGACCGGGGCCTGCTGCCCGGCGGCCTGGTCGAGGAGATCCGCGCGCTCAGCCATCCGCCGCTGCCGTGGGACGCCCGACTCGCCCGTTGGTTCGACGAGTTCGTGCCGCGCCCGGAGGCCGTACGGTCGTACGCCCGCCCCTCGCGCCGGCAGTCGGCCACCCCGGACATCCCGCGCGCGGGGCGGTACTTCCCGCCCGAGGAGGTCGCCCGCTGCACCTTCGGGGTGGTCCTGGACACCTCCGGCTCCATGGACCGCACCCTGCTCGGCAAGGCCCTGGGCGCGATCGCCTCCTACGCCGAGGCCCGTGACGTACCGGCCGCACGCGTCGTCTTCTGCGACGCGGCACCGCACGACGCCGGGTATCTCCCGACCACCGAGATCGCCGGCCGGGTCCGGGTGCACGGCCGCGGCGGTACCGTCCTGCAGCCGGGCATCGACCTGCTCCAGCGTGCGGACGACTTCCCGCCCACCGCGCCGGTCCTGGTGATCACCGACGGCTGGTGCGACGTCCTGCGGGTCCGCCGCGAGCACGCCTATCTGATTCCGGACGGCCGCCGCCTGCCGTTCACTCCCCGGGGGCCGGTCTTCCGGGTGCGGTGAACGGTCGGCGACCTGTCTCACCAGCGGGGCGAGTACCCCGAGCGCATCCGGCCGAACTCGTTCATCCCATGGACCGCGGGGGTGAGTCCGCCGCCGTGCGCATGATCGCTGAAGGACATCACGGTGCCGAGACTGTCGGCGAGCGACATGAACTTGCGCAGGGTGACCGAGTCGTCCCTGAACTCGGGGGCCGGCACATGCCGATGGGCGATCTGCAGTGTGTTCAGATGGCGCTCCAGCCGTTTCTTCGCCGCCTCCTTGTCGCGGTCGTACAGGTCGTCCAGGGCGTAGAAGGTGACCTCGCTGGTCCACAGGCCGACACCGTGCACCAGCACCGTCTCCTCCGCGAGGGCGTGCCCCACTGCCAGGTCGAGGGTGTGCCGGCGGTTCTCGCGGGCCTGCGTGTCCACGTACTGCACCACCGCCGTTCCCAGGCCGGTCAGATCTCGGTCCGGGGGCACCCGGACTTCGAGGACCACCCAGTACGTCTCTTCGAAGGCCAGGTCCGGGGCGAAGATCCGGATGCCGCTCTCGCCGGTGATGATGTCGGGCAGCGCCTCCGTGCCGTAGTCCTCCCGGGCCCGGACGGCCGCCTGACCGGCTGCCCGGATCACCTCGGCCCGGGCCCTGGGGTCGGTGACCAGGTCGTGCCCGTACACGTGCCAGATCTCGACGGCCGGGTCGATGTCCAGCCGGAGCTGGATGTCGATGGCCGCCAGATGATCACGCCGGTGCAGGTCGCCGAGGAGGTCGGCCTGCACCTGCTCGGGCCGGGTCACGAAGGTCGAGTGGCCACCGGCCAGGCCGGCCAGCGCGGCGAGCTCGGGCATCCGGGCGTCGGAGCCGAAGCCGAAGCAGGACAGGGTGAGATCGCCGCGCAGCCGGGCCGCGATATTGGTGCGGATCTTGATCCAGTCGCGTTCGCCGGAGGTCGGGTCGCCGTCCGAGAAGAGGTACAGGCAGTTGACCGTGCGGCCGCTCACGGCGTTCCGGCTGATCTCGTCGATGCCGTAGCTCACGCCGAGGTTGATGTCGGTGCCGCCCATGGCACTCAGCGCGGAGAGGGCCGCGGTGAACCTGCCGGACCGTTCCAGGTCCTCCTTCGTCGCGGCGGGCAGCACGGTGCGCACCCCGTGGTCGAAGGTGATGATGCCCAGACAGTCCGCGGGGCGGAGCCGGCCGAAGATGGTGTGCAGGGCGGACCTGACCGTGTCGAGTTTCTCCCCGTCCATCGAGCTGCTGGTGTCCACGACGAAGACGAAGTTGACGGGGAGCGGCTCGGCGGCGGGGCCGGGATCGGACGGGGCCGGGCCCGCCTTGAGCGCGATCTCCACGAAGTGGGTGGTGGCCTCGTTGGCCTTGAACTCACCGGCGACGGCGGCCAGTCCGTGACTCACGGCGACCGCCTCACCGGCTCCCGGCCCGGGTACCTGGCCGTCCCGGGACACCACGAAGTCGTCGAACCGGATGTGCTCCTGCCCGATGATGACCCCCTGCTCGATCAGCTCCTTCGCCCCGAGCACGGAACGGGTCCCGAAGGCGTTGTTACGGCGGACGTAGAGACCGTCGTGGGGGAGGGGGCGGCTGGTGTCGCGGGGGGTGTGGAAGGGGCCGCCGGGAGGCGAGTAGGGGGGAGCGGGAAAGGCGGGCGAGAGGCGCTCGTACAGCGCGTTGTCCGGGGTGCTCGGCTGCCGGCGACGTCGAGGGGGTGCTCCGGTTACCCGGGCGGTGAGTCCCTCATGATCTTGGCGCCGCTCCTCCCGTACGAGGTACAACCGGGCCTCGTCCGCTTCGAGATCCATCACCATGGCGTCCGGACTGCTCAGGATGGCAGCGCGTCCGCTCTTGGCCGGGGGATCCGGGGGATCCGGGAGGTCCCAGGAGGCGATCAGCAGCCCCCGCCGAAGCCACGGCCACAAACGCGCGTCCCGATCGGACGGCTCCGGGGCGGTCGTGTCCGGATGGACGAGCACCGTCCACGCACCGCGGCCGGGGCGGGTACGTGCGGCGGCGAACCGGTCGGCGGCCCGCCATGCGCCGTCACTGCCGACAACCGTGAGCTCGACGATCAGGCCGAGCCTGTGCGCGGCAACGTGGGAGTCACTTCCCAGCGCCTGATCGGCCAGGGCGACCGCAGAGTGCCCGAGCAGCGGCCGGAGCGCCCGTCCCGCCTCGCTCGTGGCCTGCCCCGGAGCACACATCCAGAGTGCCGCGCCCGCACGCAATAAGCTCCACAGCACCGCACCGCTGTCCGTGCCTGGTACGGCGGGCCCCGGCTCGGGACGGACCAGAAGCACGGCGTCGGGATGCTCCGCGAGCAGTGCGTCGACCTGTTCCGGTGTCCGTGCGACCGGCTCCACCGGGACCAGCCCCAGCTGCAAGGCCTGCTGGCGCACCAGGTAGCCCCGCAGACTCACCTCCTCGTCGGTCTCACCGTTCCACGACGGACCGGCATAGAGGATCGCCGGCCGCACAGTCGTCCCCGTCGTGTCTTCACTCGGCTCTTCACTCGGCATGACTTCTCTCCGTCGTACGCGTGGGCAGCGGACACCGGGCCTGCAGCTGCGTCCGGGTGCGCATACCGTCGTCGAACATGTTTTCCGCCCGCAGGCGCCGCAGCCAGGCGTCGAGGTCGGGGCTGAGTCCCGTGCTCTCCTCGGCCAGCCGGGAGGCCCGGTCCCGTCCGGCCGTGTCGTTGCCGAGCAGCAGGAGCATGATCTTCAGGGCGAGGCTGTACGGGTTCGTCCGGTCGAGCTTCAGGGCCTCCTCGACGTACCCGGAGGCGACCGCGAGATTTCCCCGGGCCAGGGCGATCCGGGCCTTCCAGTACCAGAACTCCTCGGATTCCCGGTCGAGACGCGAAGTCTCCAGGGCGCGTTCCGCCGCGTCGGGCTCGTCGGCCTCCACATGGCGGCGTACCGTCGCCGTCGACCGCTCGGTGCCGGTCTCCGTGCCGCCCGGGCGAGGCGCGCGCGGGCCCGTGGCCACTCGCACCACGATGAGCAGGGCGGCCAGCAGGAACAGCAGCAGCATCCCCACCAGTACCAGGAACTGGAGTACGCCCCTGCTCTCCGCGAGCGTGGCGTAGACGCCGAGGACGGCGACGACGAACGCGAGGACGACCACCGTGCCGAACAGCGCGGAGGCCTGCCCGGAGCTGAGGGTCCGGAACATCCGGTTGCGGATGATGTCGCGTACGAGGTCCCGGTAGAGCAGATACAGAACGCCGAGGGCTATCCCGCCAAATCCGGCTATTCCCCCGAGGACTTGGAAGAATTCCACCATGGGAGGGACTGTAGAGCCTCCGATATGCGTCCGGGACGGGATTCACAGACCTTTCCCGGCAGGTCGACGCCCCGATCGGGGGGTGGAGGCCAGATGAATGTGATCGGATGGGATCCCAAGGAACAGCCAGAGTTCGGAAGGATCCATCGTGGCAACCACGCGCACCGCACACACCGTCTGGGAAGGCAACCTCCTTGAGGGCAACGGTGTCATCACCTTCGACTCCTCCGGTATCGGCGAGCAGCCCGTCACCTGGGCCTCGCGCTCCCAGGAGGCGAACGGCAAGACCAGCCCCGAGGAGCTGATCGCGGCCGCCCACTCCAGCTGCTTCTCCATGGCGCTGTCGCACGCCCTGGCCGGCGCCGGCAACCCGCCCACCAAGCTGGTCACCAACGCCGACGTCACCTTCCAGCCGGGCACCGGCATCACCGGTATCCACCTGACCGTCGAGGGCACGGTCCCCGGCCTGGACCAGGACGGCTTCGTCGCCGCCGCCGAGGACGCCAAGAAGAACTGCCCGGTCAGCCAGGCCCTGACCGGCACCACCATCACCCTGGACGCGAAGCTCGCCTGAGCGTCGTACCCACCGCGATGCCGCGCCCCCGCTCGTGGGGCGCGGCATCGTCGTTTACGGGGCTCCCGGCATTGACAACGGCTCGCTCAAGTTTTGTGCTGGAGTCGGGGAAGCGCCCGGGTGGAGAGGGGACGGACATGGCACGTGCGGTCGGTATCGACCTCGGTACGACGAACTCGGTGGTGGCCCTGCTGGAGGGCGGTGAACCCACCGTCGTCGCCAACGCCGAGGGGGCGCGCACCACCCCGTCGGTCGTGGCCTTCGCGAAGAACGGCGAGGTGCTGGTCGGCGAGGTCGCCAAGCGGCAGGCGGTGACCAATGTGGACCGCACCGCCCGCTCGGTCAAACGGCACATGGGCGACGCGGCCTGGCGGTTTCCGGAGGGCGGGAGCGTCGACGGCACCCGGTTCCGGGCCCAGGAGCTGTCGGCGCGGGTGCTGCAGAAGCTCAAGCGGGATGCCGAGGCCTACCTCGGCGAGGACGTCACCGACGCGGTGATCACCGTACCCGCGTACTTCGACGACGCCCAGCGGCAGGCCACCAAGGAGGCCGGGGAGATCGCCGGTCTGAAGGTGCTGCGGATCATCAACGAGCCGACCGCCGCCGCGCTGGCCTACGGCCTGGACCGGGGAGAGGAGCAGACCGTCCTCGTCTTCGACCTCGGGGGCGGGACCTTCGACGTGTCGCTCCTGGAGATCGGCGACGGGGTGATCGAGGTCAAGGCCACCAATGGCGACACGCGTCTGGGCGGCGACGACTGGGACCAGCGGATCGTCGAGCATCTCGTGCAGCGGTTCAAGGGGCAGTACGGCATCGACCTGAGCAACGACAAGATGGCCGTGCAGCGGCTGCGCGAGGGAGCCGAGAAGGCGAAGATCGAGCTGTCGTCGTCGACGGAGACGTCGGTCAACCTGCCGTACGTCACCGCCTCCGCCGAGGGGCCGCTGCACCTGGAGGAGAAGCTGACGCGGGCTCAGTTCCAGGAGCTCACGGCCGACTTGCTGGACCGCTGCAAGAAGCCCTTCCACCAGGCCGTCAAGGACGCGGGGGTGAAGCTGTCGGCGATCGACCACGTCATCCTGGTCGGCGGCTCGACCCGGATGCCCGCCGTCACCGACCTGGTCCGTGAACTCACCGGCAAGGACCCGCACAAGGGCGTCAACCCGGACGAGGTGGTCGCCGTCGGCGCCGCCCTCCAGGCGGGTGTCATCCGCGGTGACGTGAAGGACGTGCTGCTGCTCGACGTCACCCCGCTGTCCGTGGGCATCGAGACCAAGGGCGGCATCATGACCAAGCTCATCGAGCGCAACACCACGATTCCGACCCGGCGTTCGGAGATCTTCACGACGGCGGCCGACAACCAGCCCTCGGTGGGGATCCAGGTCTACCAGGGCGAGCGGGAGATCGCCGCGTACAACAAGAAGCTGGGCGTCTTCGACCTCACCGGTCTGCCGCCCGCACCGCGCGGGGTGCCCCAGATCGAGGTGGCCTTCGACATCGACGCGAACGGGATCATGCACGTCTCGGCGAAGGACCTGGCGACCGGCCGCGAGCAGAAGATGACCGTGACCGGCGGCTCCGCCCTTCCGAAGGACGACATCGACCGCATGATGCGGGAGGCCGAGCAGTACGCCGAGGAGGACCGCAAGCGCCGCGAGGCCGCGGAGACCCGCAACCAGGCCGAGCAACTCGTCTACCAGACCGAGAAGTTCGTCCGGGAGAACGAGGAGCGGGTGCCGGACGGTACGAAGGCCGACGTGGCGGCGGCGATCGCCGAGCTCAAGGCGCTGCTGGAGCGGGACACCGACACCGCCGAGCTTCGGCAGGGGGTGGAGAAACTGGCGAGCGTGAGCCAGCAGATGGGGCAGGCCATGTACGCGAACGCCTCCGGTGGTTCGGCCGAGGAACAGCGGGCGCCGGCAGCCGAGGAGGAGGGGGTGGTGGACGCCGAGATCGTGGACGAGGAGAGGGGTACGGGTGGGTGAGGCACCGCCGGTTCCGCCGTCGTGGCTGGTCGCCGTTGTGGCGGAAAGAAACCTAGCTTTTTGTGGTCTCCCAGTCCCGGCGCTCCGGTCGAGGGCCCAACTGCCTCGGGTCCCTCGACCGGTACACCACGTACGGGCGGAACAGGTACTGCACCGGGGCGCTGAACATGTGGACCAGGCGGGTGCAGGGGACCAGGGCGATGAGGATCATGCCGATGACCGCGTGGAACTGGTAGAGGACCGGGACGTCCGCCATGAGCGCGGTGTTCGGCCGGAGGGTGAACAGGCTGCGGGCCCAGGGGGCGATCGTCGCGCGGTAGTCGTAGCCGTCGCCGGAGGCGTGGGTCAGTTTCGCGGTCATGCCCAGCACGATCGCGGCGACCAGGAACAGGTACATGACCTTGTCGTTCGCCGTCGTGGCGTGGAAGACGGGGGCCCGGGTGCGGCGGCGGTAGAGGAGGAGGGCGAGGCCGGCCACCGTGAGGACGCCCGCGAGCGTGCCGCCGTAGAGGGAGAACAGGTGGTAGGTGTGCTCGCCGACGCCGATCGACCCCGTCCAGGACGCCGGGACGAACAGTCCGACGAGGTGGCCGGCCAGGACGAACAGGATGCCGTAGTGGAACACGGGGGAGGCGATGTCCAGGAGTCTCGACTCGTAGACCTGGGAGGAGCGGCTGGTCCAGCCGTACTTGTCGTAGCGGTAGCGGCAGACGAGGCCGGCGACCAGGAGGGCGAAGGCGATGTAGGGCAGGGCGCCCCACAGGAGGGTGGTCATCGGCGTGCGCCGGTCGGTGCGGCCGGCAGGGTGGCGCAGACCGCGTCCAGGACGGACGCGTACGGGGTGCCGAAGTCGGAGAGGCGGCACCGGAGTTGCGCCAGGCAGTCGCGGTGCTCGGTGAGCAGGTCGGTGTTGCCGGTGCGGGCCGTGAACTCCAGGACGGCGGGAAGGAAGTCCGGCAGCTCCTCGCCGGTGAACTCCATGCCGTACGCCTTGTAGATGTCCTGGAACCGGACCAGGGACATGCCCCGGCGGCGGGTGTCGCCGTCCCGCCACCAGCTGAGGTAGAGGCTGTGCCGGTTCTTGAAGTCGAAGACCTGTACGTAGTGCGCGGCCAGCTCCTGCGGTGGGGTCACCGTCGCGTGGTCGGTGAACTCCCGCAGTTGCGGGGCGGCTTCGCGCAGCAGCGGCAGCCGGGCGATGAAGTCGTCGTCCGGGTAGGTGAGACAGAGCGCCGCCGCCTGGTAGAACACCGCGTCCGAGGGCATCAGTCCTCCTTCGCCTCGTCGGGAGTGTCGGCGGTCTGCCGTCTGCGCAGACCGTGGAAGTTCTGCACCGACACGACAGGGAGCAGTTTCCGCCCCGAGTCCTGGCCGACGGGGCCGTCGCCGCCCATGCCGGGGCCGCCGTCGAAGTCGAGGCTGCATCCGTCGGGCAGTGCGGACTCCTCCAGGCGGCGGGCGTCACCGACGGCCGCCGTCGGGATCACGTACCGGTCCTCGTACTTGGCGATCGCCAGCAGCCGGTACATCGCCTCGATCTCCTCCGGCCGCATCCCGACCGCGGAGCCGATCGCCGGGTCCGGCTCCTCGCCCAGGTTGAGCGCGCGCATGTGGGAGCGCATCGCCGCGAGCTTCTCCAGACAGGCGCGGACCGGGGCGGTGTCACCGGCCGCGAACATCTCGGCCAGGTAGGCGAGGGGGATGCGCAGGGTGTCGATCGCGGCGAACAGGTTGTCGGCGTCCTCGCCGTCGTGGCCGGTCTCGGAGAGCGCGTCCACGACCGGGGACAGCGGCGGGATGTACCAGACCATGGGCAGCGTGCGGTACTCCGGGTGCAGAGGCAGTGCCACCCGGTACCTGCTGATCAGCGCGTGGACCGGGGAACGGCGGGCCGCCTCCGTCCAGTCGTCCGGGATGCCGGCCGCCGCGCAGGCCAGCCGCACGGCCGGGTCGTCCGGGTCGAGGAAGACGCCCAACTGTGCTTCGTACAGGGCCTTCTCGTCCTTGGTCTCGGCTGCCGCCGTCACCCTGTCGGCGTCGTAGAGGACCACCCCGAGGTAGCGCAGCCGGCCCACGCAGGTCTCCGAGCAGACCGTCGGCAGGCCGACCTCGATCCGCGGATAACACAGGGTGCACTTCTCGGCCTTGCCGGTGGCGTGGTTGAAGTAGACCTTCTTGTACGGGCAGCCGGTCACGCACATCCGCCAGCCCCGGCACCGGTCCTGGTCGACCAGCACGATGCCGTCCTCGGTCCGCTTGTACATCGCCCCGGACGGGCAGGAGGCCACGCACGACGGGTTGAGGCAGTGCTCGCAGATGCGCGGCAGGTAGAACATGAAGGTCTGCTCGAACTCGAACCTCACCTTGTCCGAGGCGTGTCGGCGGGCGCGTTCGACCATCGGGTCCAGGTCGCCGTGGGCGGGAGCGCCGGCCAGGTCGTCGTCCCAGTTCGACGACCACTCGATCTTCATCGGCTTGCCGTCGAGCAGGGAGACCGGACGGGCCACGGGGTAGTCGTCGCCGAGTGGGGCGTCGGTCAGGTTCCGGTACTCGTACGTCCAGGGCTCGTAGTAGTCCTTGATCTCCGGGAGCCTCGGGTTGGCGAAGATCCCGGCGAGCTTGTGCAGCCGGCCGCCCGCCTTGAGCCTGAGCGCGCCCCGCCGGTTCAGCTCCCAGCCGCCGCGCCATCTCTCCTGGTCCTCGTAGCGGCGCGGATAGCCCTGGCCGGGCCGCGTCTCGACGTTGTTGAACCAGACGTACTCCATGCCCCGCCGGTTGGTCCACGCCTGCTTGCAGGTGACCGAACAGGTGTGACAGCCGATGCACTTGTCGAGGTTCATCACCATCGCGATCTGGGCCATCGGACGCATCAGTACTCGACCTCCTGGCTGCGACGGCGGATCACCGTCACCTCGTCGCGCTGGTTGCCGGTCGGGCCCAGGTAGTTGAACGCCCAGGACAGCTGGGCGTAACCGCCGATCAGATGCGAGGGCTTGAGGATCAGCCGGGTCAGCGAGTTGTGGATGCCGCCGCGCATGCCGGTGGTCTCGGTCTTCGGGACGGCCACCGTGCGCTCCTGGGCGTGGTGCAGGTAGACCGTGCCGGCCGGCATCCGGTGCGAGACGACCGCCCGGGCCGCCACCACGCCGTTGCGGTTGACCGCCTCCACCCAGTCGTTGTCCCCGACCCCGATCGCCTCCGCGTCCTGCGGGGACATCCAGATGTTCTGGCCGCCCCGGGAGAGCGCGAGCATGAACAGGTTGTCCTGGTACTCGGAGTGGATCGACCACTTGCTGTGCGGGGTCAGGTAACGGACCGTCACTTCCCGCTGCCCGTCCGGACCGAGGCGCGGCTCGCCGAACAGCCTGTTCATGTCCAGTGGCGGCCGGTAGACGGGCAGTGCCTCGCCGAGCTCGTGGATCCAGTCGTGGTCGAGGAAGAAGTGCTGACGGCCGGTGAGCGTGTGCCAGGGTTTGAGGTGCTCGGTGTTGAGGGTGAACGCCGTGTACCTGCGGCCGCCGGACTCGCTGCCCGACCACTCCGGAGAAGTGATCACCGGGACCGGCGCCGCCTGCGTGTCGGCGTACGTGATCCGCCTGCCCTCGTGCTCGGCGGCCAGGTGGACCATCTCCTGCCCGGTGCGCCGCTCCAGGGTGCGGAAACCCTGGGTGGCGAGGCGGCCGTTGGTGGTGCCGGAGAGCGCGAGGACGGCGTTGGCCGCCTTCACCGCCGTGTCGAGGGAGGGGCGGCCCTGATAGCCAGCGCCATTCAACTCCCGCAGATACGCGACCTCTTGATCCGGCTTGAGGGTGATTCCCTTGGCGGGCAGGCCCAGTTGCTCCACCAGTGGGCCGAGTGCCGCGAACTTGGCGCCGATCGCCCGGTAGTCCCGCTCGACCACCGTCAGGTGCGGCATGGTCTGACCGGGCACCGGCTCGCACTCCCCGCGTCTCCAGTCCCGCACCACCCCGCCGGGCTGGGCGGTCTCGCCCGGGGTGTCGTGCTGGAGCGGCACCGCCACCAGGTCCCTGCGCACCCCGAGATGCGTGACGGCCAGCTCGCTCAGCCGCTCCGCGAGCGCCTTGAAGGCATCGAAGTCGGTGCGGGCCTGCCAGGGCGGGTCCACGGCCGGAGTGAAGGCGTGCACGTAGGGATGCATGTCGGTCGACGACAGGTCGTGCTTCTCGTACCAGGTGGCGGCGGGCAGCACGACGTCCGAGAGCAGGGTGGAGGAGGTCTGCCGGAAGTCCAGGGAGAGGAGCAGGTCGAGCTTGCCCTCGGGTGCCTCGTCCCGCCAGGTCACGTCCCGGGGGCGCTGGTCCGGGGTCGCCTCCTCGGCGCGCAGGGAGGAGTGCGTGCCGAGGAGGTGCTTGGTGAAGTACTCGGCGCCCTTCGCCGAAGAGCCGAGGAGGTTGGCCCGCCAGAGGGTCAGGACGCGCGGCCAGTTCTCCGGGGCGTCCGGGTCCTCGCACGCGAACCTGAGGGTGCCCGCCCGGAGTTCGGCCACCGCCCCGGCCACCGGGTCGCCGGACGCGTCACCGAGTTCGAGGGGACTGCGGTCGAAGGTCGGGTACGACGGCATCCAGCCCGAACGGGCCGACAGCGCGAGGCAGTCGGCGCCCGTCATCCCGGCGAACCTGCCCTCGCCGAGCGGTGAGGCCAGGATGTCGGCGCCGAACCGGTCGTAGCGCCACTGGTCGGTGTTGAGGAACCAGTAGGCCGTGCCGATCATCTGGCGCGGCGGCCGGGACCAGTCGTTCGCGGAGGCCAGACAGGCCCAGCCGGTGACCGGGCGGCACTTCTCCTGGCCCACGTAGTGCGCCCAGCCGCCGCCGTTGCGGCCCTGGCAGCCGGTGAGCTGGAGCAGGGCCAGGAAGGCGCGGTAGATGGTCTCGGAGTGGAACCAGTGGTTGGTGCCGGCGCCCATCAGGATCATGCAGCGGCCCTTGGAGCGCTCCGCGGTCCGGGCGAACTCTCGCGCGATCTTCACGCACTTGGCGGCCGGCACCGAGGTGTGCCGCTCCTGCCAGGCGGGGGTGCCCGGGGCGTCGGCGTCGTCGTAGTGGGTGGGCCAGCCGCCCGGCAGGCCGTGCCGCCACACGCCGTACTGGGCGAGCAGCAGGTCGTAGACGGTGGTCACCAGCGGGCCGTCCGCCCCGCCGAGGCGGGTCGCCGGCACCCCGCGGCGCAGGACGCCCCCGCTGCCCTGGCCGTGCTCGCCGCCGTCGGTGTCGAAGCGCGGGAGCAGCACCTCGACCCCGGCTGCCACCTCACTGCCGTACAAGGTCAACTGGGGTTCGATATCGCCGAGTTCGAGGTTCCAGCGGCCCTTGCCGGAGTCCGTCCAGCGGAAGCCGAGGGAGCCGTTCGGGATGACCGCGCGCCCGGTGACGGCGTCCAGGACGACCGTCTTCCACTCGGCGCCCTCGCTCTGCTGCCCGAGGTCGGTGGCGCGCAGGAACTTGCCCGGCACGTACGCGCCGTCCCGCTCGGTGAGCGTCACCAGGAACGGCAGGTCGGTGAACTTCCGTACGTAGTCCGCGAAGAACGGGGTCTCGCGGTCGACGAAGAACTCCTTCAGGACGACATGGCCCATCGCGAGGGCCAGCGCGCCGTCGGTGCCGGGGTGCGGATGCAGCCACTCGTCGGCGAACTTGGCGTTGTCCGCGTAGTCGGGGGAGACGACCACCACCTTCTGGCCGCGGTAGCGGGCCTCCGCCATCCAGTGCGCGTCCGGGGTGCGGGTCACCGGGACGTTCGAGCCCCACATCATCAGATAGGCCGCGTCCCACCAGTCGCCCGACTCCGGCACGTCCGTCTGGTCGCCGAAGACCTGCGGAGAGGCCACCGGCAGGTCCGCGTACCAGTCGTAGAACGACAGCATCGGGGCGCCGATCAGGGAGTGGTAGCGGGCGCCGGCCGCGTGCGACACCATCGACATCGCGGGGATGGGGGAGAAGCCCGCGATGCGATCCGGGCCGTACGTCTTGATCGTGTGCACCTGCGCGGCGGCGACGATCTCCACCGCCTCGTCCCAACTCGCCCGCACCAGACCGCCCTTGCCGCGCGCTTGCTGGTAACGGCGGCGGCGCTCGGGGTCGTTCTGGAGGTCCGCCCAGGCCAGTACCGGGTCTTTGAGTCGCCGCTTCGCCTCCCGGTACATCTCCAGGAGCACGCCCCGGACGTACGGATGGCGCACCCGCGTCGGCGAGTACGTGTACCAGGAGAACGCGGCGCCGCGCGGGCAGCCGCGGGGCTCGTACTCGGGGCGGTCGGGGCCGACCGACGGGTAGTCCGTCTCCTGGGTCTCCCAGGTGATGATCCCGTCCTTGACGTACACCTTCCAGCGGCACGAGCCGGTGCAGTTCACCCCGTGCGTGGAGCGCACCACCTTGTCGTGGCTCCACCGGTCCCGGTAGAAGGCGTCCGCCTCCCGGCCGCCGGTCAGGGCCACGCTGTGCAGGTCGGGCGCGGGCGTGCCGGGCCGGAAGAACCGGGCGGCGCTCAGCAGCGCCGCACCCGGCTCCTTCGGCGGTGTCCGCGTGTCGGTCACGTCCGCTCCCTCGCTCACCCGTCGCTTCGACGCTAGGGGTGGGCACGGGAACGCACCTGTTCAGGGCACCCGGACGGGTCAGACCTTGCGGGCGACCCCGCCGTACACCGGCACGATGCCCTCCGCCTGGATGGCCACGTCCACCGGCTCGGGACGCCAGCCGGAGACCGGGATCACCCCGGGGCCCAGCAGCTCCAGGCCGTCGAAGAAGCGGTAGAACTCGGGCAGCGTCCGCGGGTGGAAGGGCGTCCCGCTGCGCCGGAAGTTCGCGGCCGCCTGCTCCATCGCCTCCGGGCTGAGGTCCGGGGTGACCTGGGACAGGATCAGATGGCTGCCCGGGGCGAGCGCCTCGACGTACCTGCGCAGCAGGCCGTACACGTCGTCGCCGTCCGGGTCGTCGTCGAGGTAGTGGGTCAGCGCCACCAGCGACAGCGAGACGGGCTCCTTGAAGTCCAGGGTCTCGGCGGCCCGGGCCAGCAGGGTGTCGACGTCCCGGACGTCGGCGTGCACATACGCGGTGCTGCCCTCTTCGGTGCCCCGCAGCAGTGCCTCCGCGTGACGCAGCACGATCGGGTCGTTGTCCGCGTACACGACCTTCGACTCCGCCGCCACGCCCTGCGCCACCTGGTGCAGGTTCGGCTCGGTCGGGATGCCCGTGCCGATGTCCAGGAACTGGCGGGTGCCGGACTCGGCGACGGTCCGCACGGCCCGCTGCATGAACCGGCGGTTGGCACGGGCCCCGCGCAGCACGGTGCCGTCCACGGCGAGGATCCGCCGGGCCAGCTCCTCGTCCACCGGGTAGTTGTCCTTGCCGCCCAGCCACCAGTCGTACACCCGCGCCGGGTGCGGCCGGCTCGTGTCGATCGAGATCGGGGCGGGCTCTGGTGCGGTCACAGTCTGTGCTCCTCGGATCAGGGTTTGTCGGGGTACTCCCGCTCAGGGTTTGTCGCGGTGCTTCCGCTGAGGATCTGCCGCGGTGCTTCCGCTCAGATTTTGTCCCGGTACTCGCGCAGCAGTTCCTCGGTCCGCTGCGCCGAGGCCGCCCGGGCCGTCATGTGGTCCAGGACCTCCAGATGCGCCCCGACCTCGTCACGCGAGTCCAGGTAGAGGGCGCCGGTCAGATACTCGGTGAAGACCATGTCGGGCAGCTCCGGCTCGGCGAACCGGAACAGCGTGAACGGCGCGTACGTCCCCGGGTGCGGGCCGCTCGCGAACTCGGCGAGCTGGAGGGTTATCCGGTCCCGCTCGATGTAGGCGAGGAGCTTGTCCACCTGGTCGCGCATCACCTCGCAGTGGATGCTCACCGGGCGCCGCAGCACCGTCTCGTCCATGATCACCCACAGGTGGGGCGGATCGCCCTGCTCCAGCAGCCGCTGCCGGGTCATGCGCAGCGCCACATGCCGCTCCACGGCCGTGGGATCGCTGTGGCCGATCGTCCCGGCCTCCATCACGGCCCGCGCATACGCCTCGGTCTGCAACAGGCCGGGAAAGAAGTGCGGTTCGTAGGAGCGGATGACCCGGGCCGCGCCCTCCAGGCTCACGTACAGGCTGAACCAGTCCGGCAGCACGTCGTGGAACCGCTGCCACCAGCCCGGCTGGTTGGCCTCCTCGGCCAGCCGCACGAACGCGGCCTGCTCCTCCTCGGCCACCCCGTACGTCTCCAGCAGCACCTGGATGTACGGGATCTTCAGCGAGACCTCGGCCATCTCCATCCGCCGTACGGTCGCCTGTGCCACCCGCAGCACCCGCGCCGCCTCGTCCCGGCCCAGGCCGGCCGCCTCGCGCAGCTCCTGGAGCCGCTTGCCGAGCACGACCTGCCCGACCGTGGGCGCAGCACGCCGCTCACTCACGCCACGCCTCCCCTACGTGCACAAGTACGGGGAGCAGTGTGCCACGCGATGCCGCGTCGCACACCTGGTCGAGAGAACTGCTTCCGTCAACTTACCAACGAGTTCAGGTACTTGGCGGTCGCCGGGTCCGCGGGCAGGAACGTCTCGATGGCCAGCTCGGCGACCGTCACGTCCATCGGCGTGTTGAAGGTCGAGATCGACGACACGAACGACAGCACCCGCCCCGCGTGCTCGATCCGCATGGGCAGCGCGAAGTACGCGACGGGTTCGGCGGATTCGGTGGGTTCGGAGGATTTGGAGGATTCGGCGAGTCCGGAGGGTCCGGACGGTCCGGAGGGTTCACCGTCGCCCACGCCGGCCGGCGCCGGATAGGCGGCGACCTCCTCGTACAACTCCCGCAGCGCCGCCGAGCGGTGCAACGCGATCTGGCGTTCCATCTGCGTCAGCAGATGCCCGCGCCACTCGCGCAGGTTGCGGATGCGCGGTGCCAGCCCCTCCGGGTGCAGGGTCAGCCGCATCGCGTTCGGCGCGGGCGCGAGCAGCGACTCCGGGACGCCTTCCAGAAGCATCGCGATGCCCCGGTTGGCGGCGTCCACCGTGTACGTGGCGTCCACGACCAGCGCCGGATACGGCTCGTAGCCCTGGATCAGCCGCTCCATGCCGTCGCGCAGCGCGTCCAGCGCCGGGTCGGCCAGCGGGGTCTCCGGGTAGTGCGGGGCGTAACCGGCCGCCAGCAGCAGCGCGTTGCGCTCCCGAACCGGCACGTCCAGGTGCTCGGCCAGCCGCAGCACCATCTCCTCGCTCGGCCGCGACCGGCCCGTCTCGACGAAGCTGATGTGCCGGGCCGAGGAGTCGGCACGCAGTGCCAGCTCCAGCTGGCTCACCCGCCGCCGCTCCCGCCAGGCGCGGAGCAGCGGGCCGACGCCCTTGCCGTCGGGGGCGGTCGGGGTGGCGGCGGGACCGGACGCGACAAGGGTCATGCCGACGACCGTAACCGAGGACCCGGACACGCGGCCGTCCTCGCTGCCCGGAAGGCCTGTCGGCGGGCCTGTTCGTGGCAGGCTGACCGCACGTACGCAACTCGCCGGTACCCGGGAAGGAAGCCGCACCATGGCCGTCGCACCACTGTCGCAGAAGGAGATCGAGGACCGGCTGGCCGAGCTGCCCGGCTGGTCGCTGGACGGCGACCGGCTCGCCCGCGCCTACCGCCTCGACTCGCACTTCGCGGCCGTCGCCCTGGTCGTGCACATCGCCCACATCCAGGACGAGCTCGACCACCACTCCGACCTGACCCTCGGGTACCACACCGTCACCCTCACCGTGAACACCCACAGCGTGGGCGGCGCCGTCACCGCCAAGGACTTCGAACTCGCCCACAGGGTGGAGGACATCGCCCCAGGCCACGGCGCACACTGAGCCATGTGCTCGACTACGACAAGGAAGCCGGCGCCTACGACGCGACCCGCGGCGGCGAGGCCCGCGCAGCGGCAGCCGCCGACGCCGTACTCACCCTGATACCCGACAGCTCCGGCGGCTCCGGCAGTCCCGGCGGCTCCGACAGTCCCGGCGGCTCCGACCGCCCCGATTGCGACGGCGGCCCCGCCCGTCCCGCCCGTCTCCTCGACCTCGCCTGCGGCACCGGCATCGTCACCCGTCGGCTCGCCGCCGCCCGCCCCGCGCTCCGGGTCACCGGCGCGGACCGCGCACCCGGCATGGCACGGATGGCGGCGGCCCGGCTGCCGGGATCGGTCCTGCTGGCCGACAGCCGTCGACTCCCCTTCGCCGACGCCGCGTTCGACGCCGTGACGACCGTCTGGCTGCTCCACCTCATCGCGGACACCGCCGAGGTCCGTGCGATCGTCGCCGAGTGCGCGCGGGTGCTGCGGCCCGGCGGGGTGTACGTCACCACCGTCGACAAGGCCGCCGCGCACGACGTCGGCAGCGACATCGACGCCGTCCTCGCCGCCCGCCCGCGCCGCCCGGCGTCCGACGCCTCCGCGGACGTGAGCGCGCACGCCCTGGCCAGCGGCCTGCTGCCCGCCGGGAAAGCCGCCTTCACCGGCGTCGGCCAGGGCCGCAGCCCCCGCTCCACCCTCGCCGACCTGCGGCGCGGCTGGTTCACGATGCTCCCGCCCGACGATCCCCGCGTCGAGGGATTCGCCGAGCGCCTGGCGGCCCTGCCCGACCAGGACCGCCGCAGGCCCGACCCCCGCTTCGGCGTACGGGCGTACCGGAAACCGGTGGCCGACTGAGACTGCTCGCCGAACCGGCCGGAAGAGACGCCAAGTTGGCGCAAAGCGGCGGCAACGAGACGGCGATCGGCGGCGACCGAGTGTGCGGAACCCGTCCGCATGCTCTGGAGGTTCGTCCCGTGCAGCACCCGCACCCGCACCGCAGACGCCGTGCCCTCCTCCCGACGGTCACCGCGGCCGCGGCACTGATCGCCGCCGGCCTGACCGCGCTCTCTCCGACCACCGCCGAGGCGGCCACCGCCCGTCAGGTGGAGGCCCTCGACCGGGGCGTGGTCAGCGTCCATACCGACGCCGGCAACCTGGTCAGCTGGCGCTGGCTCGGCACCGACCCCGACGACGTCTCCTTCAACGTCTACCGAGCCGGTACGAAGGTCAACTCCACCCCGGTCACGGGCTCCACGAACTACTTCCACTCCGGCGCCCCCGCCCAGGCCGACTACACGGTCCGCGCGATCGTGGGCGGCGTCGAACAGGCCGACTCCGTCCACGCGATCCAGTTCCGCGCCGGCTACAAGGACGTCCCGATCACCCCGCCCGCGGGCGGCACCACCCCCGACGGCGTCACCTACACCTACGAGGCGAACGACGCCTCGGTCGGCGACCTCGACGGCGACGGCCGACTCGACTTCGTCCTCAAATGGCAGCCGACCAACGCCAAGGACAACTCCCAGTCCGGCTACACCGGCGACACCTTCCTCGACGGCATCACGCTCGACGGCACCCGCCTGTGGCGCATCGACCTGGGCCGGAACATCCGCTCAGGCGCGCACTACACCCAGTTCCAGGTGTACGACTACGACGGCGACGGCAAGGCCGAGGTCGCCGTGAAGACGGCGGACGGCACGGTCGACGGCACCGGCACGGTCATCGGCAGCGCGTCCGCCGACTACCGCAACTCCAGCGGCTACGTCCTGTCCGGCCCGGAGTACCTGACCATGTTCAACGGCCGGACCGGCAAGGCGATGGGCACGGTCGACTACGTCCCGGCGCGCGGCACGGTGTCCTCGTGGGGCGATTCCTACGGCAACCGGGTGGACCGCTTCCTCGCCGGCACCGCGTATCCGGACGGCTCCCGCCCCTCGCTGATCGAGGCGCGCGGCTACTACACCCGTACCGTCATCGCCGCGTGGGACTGGCGGAACGGTGCCTTCACCCGCCGCTGGACCTTCGACACCAACTCCTCCACCAACACCGGCAAGGGCTACGACGGCCAGGGCAACCACCAGCTGTCGATCGCTGACGTCGACGGCGACGGCAGGGACGAGATCGTCTACGGCTCGATGGCCGTCGACGACAACGGCTCCGGCCTGTGGACGACGAAGAACGGTCACGGCGACGCGATGCACGTCGGCGACCTCGACCCCGCCCGGCCCGGCCTGGAGGAGTTCAAGGTCGACGAGGACGGCTCCAGGCCGTCCTCCTGGATGGCGGATGCGAGGACCGGGGAGATCCTCCGGTCGACCGACCCCGACGGCGACAACGGCCGGGGCGTCTCCGGGGACATCTGGGCGGGCAGCGCGGGCGCCGAGTCCTGGTCCTCGCACGCGGACGGGGTGCGCAACCCGCAGGGCACGGTGGTCGCGAGCCGCAAGCCCTCCAGCACCAACTTCCTCGCCTGGTGGGACGGCGACCCGGTCCGCGAACTCCTCGACGACACCCACATCGACAAGTACGGCACGTCAGCCGACACCCGCCTCCTGACCGCCGCCGACGTCCACTCCGACAACGGCACCAAGGCCACTCCGTCGCTCGCCGGGGACATCCTCGGCGACTGGCGCGAGGAGGTTGTCTGGCCGACGACGGACAACACGGCCCTGCGGATCTACTCCACCCCGTACGAGACCAGTACGAAGATCACGACCCTGCTCCACGACACCCAGTACCGCACGGCCCTGGCCTGGCAGAACACCGCCTACAACCAGCCGCCCCACCCGAGCTTCTTCATCGGCGACGGGATGCCGACGGCACCTCGGCCGGTGGTGTACACGCCCTGAGCCGAAGTCTCCCGAAGGAGGTTCGGACGTGTCATCCGCCTCGGCGGGCTGCGGCGCCGCAACATCCGGCCGGCGCTCGCCGAGCGTGGTCCGTTCACGCCCCGGCCGAGGCGTGCACGTCGAGCGCGACACCGGTCTCACGCTCGGACACCTCCCAGAGCTTCGCGACGGCCCGGTCCATCCCGAACCTGCGCAGGATCGGCTTGCGGACCGGAGCGCCGTTGTTCACGAACACCGGTCCGTAGAACTCGCCGCCCTTGGCCGCCGGGTCGGTGGCGGCGCGCAGCTGCGGCAGCGCGCCGTCGTCGGGGGACATGCCGGTGCGCTTGGCCATGGCGTGGAAGAACCGCTGGGAGACTCCGCCGCCCGAGCCCTCCACGCTGACCGTCTGCAGGTCGGTGTCGGACAGGCCGGGGTGTGCGATCAGACTGGCGGTGCGCGCGCCCGCCCGCTCCAGTTCGCGCTGGAGCCCGAGCCCGAAGTGGAAGTTGGCCAGCTTCGCCTGGCCGTAGGCGCGCCAGGGCCCGTAGCGGCCTTCCAGGTGCGGGTTGGCCACGTCGACGGCACGGCCCATGTGGTGGGCGGTGCTGGTCACGGTCACGACACGGGATCCCGGTGTGCGCAGCAGTGCGGGCAGCAGGAGTGCGGTCAGCGTCCAGTGGCCCAGGTGGTCGACGCCGAACTGCATCTCGAAGCCGTCGACCGTGCGCGTCTCGGCGATTGCCATCACGCCCGCGTTGTTGACCAGAAGGTCGAGGGTGTCGTGGGCGGCCAGGATCTGTGCGGCGGCCTCCTTCACGGACGCCTGCGAGGACAGGTCGAGGGCCACCAGTTCCAGTGAGGCGCCCGGGAGGGCCGCCCGGATCTCCTGGGCCGCGGCGGCGGCCTTCTTCTGGTTGCGCACGGCCATCACGACGTGCGCCCCCTTCGACGCCAGCTTCTTGGCGGTCACCAGTCCGAGCCCGCCGTTGGCGCCGGTGACGACGACCGTACGGCCGTGCTGGTCGGGAATGTCGTTTGCGGTCCAGCTCATTTTCTTGTCTCCGAGTGAATTATCGAACCAAGTGAGTCGGGCAATGCCGGTGGTGAGGCCTTGGAATTCAGTGCGACGACACCTGCGGGTCCCGAGTGCGTCGAAGCGTGTCCGGGGTCGTGCCGGTCCACATGCGAAACGCCCGGTAGAAAGAATTGGGCTCGCTGAAACCGAGGAGAAATGAAACCTCGGCGATCGACAAATCGGTGTTCACGAGGTAGTGCCTGGCCAGATCGTTCCGCGTGGTGTCGAGGATGTGTTGGTAACTGGTGTTCTCTGCCTCGATGCGGCGCTGCAGCGTCCGCTTGCTGAGCGTCAGTTTTCGCGCGATGGTGTCCATCGACGTCGATCCACTCGGCAACGTCTCCAGCAGGGCCGCTCGAACCCGTTCGGCGGTTGTCGCCGATGCCTCCAGATCGGCGAGGCGCCGGCGCAGCTCGGGTTCGAACGCGGCCCACAGCGGCTCGTTCTGGGTGAGGAACGGCAGGGTCGCGTCGGCGGCGGCGAACGCGACCCGGTGAGCGGGGCCTGTTCGAAGAGGAATGCCGAGGAATTCCTCATACGGCTGCATCACTTCTGTCAGTGCTGTGGTGGTCACCTCGACCGGGCTCACCTCCTCGCGAGTGCCGATGCGAATGAGGGTCACGAAGAACAGCAGTTCCATCATCACCAGCGATGTGGGAGGCGGTGGCGCGCCGTCGAGCCAGGACAATTCGACTGCTACCACCGAATCCGCATCCGACACGGTCATGCGCATCGGTGCGATCAATCTCTTGTACTGCCCGATCCGCTGGGCGGCGACAACGAAATCGGGGCTGCACAGCGCCGCGAACAACGGCGGGGAAAACGACTCGGCGCGGAACATCTCGCACAGCCGGATGGGGAAAAACGGATCTTTGGTCTCGGCCTCGACGCTGTTCCACAGGCGGTAGTAGTCGCCGGGCGCGAGCTTCGCCGACGGCTGCACGAACAGATCCTCTGCAAGTCCGGCGCGACGCAGCACGTCGGCGGGTACGACGTTGAGATCCCTCAGAGCGGCGCGCCATGTCACGTCCAGTGAATAGCTCTGCATGCCCATCATCTGCCATTGGTCGAGGGAATTCCCTGTGCTAATTTAGCACGCGCTTGCGGCACCGAGGCCGAACTGTGCGCGCATTCCCGCGAAGAACGTGGCGTCATCGGCGCCGGTACGCGCCTTCAAAAGGCGCTCCGCGTCGGCGCCCGCCACGTACCGCAGTGTGTCAGTTCCGTCGGTCACGGCCTGGTGAACGGTCTCGGCGATGATCTCGGGCTCCGGTGCATCCGCGACCATCGGACCGAAGGCGCTGAAAACCGCCTCGACCATCGGCTGGTACTCCGACAGCGCCGGATCATTACTGAAGTCGAAGGATCGTCCTGCGAAATCGGTCCTGATATTGCCCGGTTCGACGATCTTGACGCGCACGCCAATTTCGGTCAATTCATACTGGAGGGCCTCGGAGATCCCTTCGGCGGCGAACTTGGTGCCGTGGTAAAGGGTGCCCAGAGGAAAGGCGACGCGCCCGCCTATCGACGAGATATTGACGATGGTGCCGCTCCTGTTGGCACGGAAATGTGGCAGCAGCGCTTTCGTCGTGGCGAGCAGGCCGAAGACGTTGACGTCGAACTGCCGGCGGATCTTGTCGAGCGGTGTCGCCTCCAGCGGCCCGTAGGCGCCGTAGCCGGCGTTGTTCACCGGCACGTCGATGCGGCCGAAGCGCGTCAGTGCTGCGTCGACGGCCGAGTCGACGGATGCGGAATCCTGCACATCGAGGCGAGCGACGAGCACGTTGTCGAGTTCGGTGAGTTCCCGCTCGGCGCCGGGGTCGCGCATCGTCGCGACGACGTTCCAGCCTCGGGATCGGAAGAGTTTCGCGGTTGCTCGTCCGAGTCCGCTGGATGTGCCGGTGATGAGAATGGTCTGGGTCATGGTGGCGCTCCTTTCGCCGACCACACTAGGAACACGCGCCTGCCTCCGCAGTGACGGATGACGCCAACGCCCAATCCGATCGCGCCACGCGGTGTGCCTCGGCGGTGCGCGCGCCCTGAGGCCTGTCAGCGCGCCACGCGGTAGCGGAGACAGAGGACTCCCGAACTGAAGGTGCGGGTCTCGACGAGTTCGAGGTCCACCCGGCGCTCGTGCCGGGGAAAGAACGGAATGCCACCGCCGACGAGTACCGGATGGACCCTGATCCGGTACTCGTCGATCAGACCCGACGCGGCCGCCTCGGCCGCGAGGGTCGGGCCGCCGATCGCGATGTCGCCCGCGCCCGGTTCGGCCCGCAACCGCTCGATCTCCGCCGCCAGGCCGCCGGCGGCCAGGCGGGTATTGCTGCCCTGGACCGCCGACAGCGTGGTGGAGAACACCACTTTCGGGAGCGCCTTCCAGAGCGCGGCCCACTCCAGCATCGAGTCGTCGAGCGACGGATCCTGGTCGGCGGTCTCCCAGTACAGCATCGTCTCGTACAGCCGTCGTCCCAGCAGGTGGACGCCGACGTCCCGGATCTCGTCGGTGACGAAGCGGAACACCTCATCGCCGGGCGCGGTCCAGCCGAAGTCGCCGTCCGGCCCGACGATGTAGCCGTCGAGCGAAACGCCCATCGAGCAGGTCACGCTGCGCATGACCGGATCGTACGCCCGTCAGGTGACCGTGCAGGTCTGGTCGCCCAGGGTGAAGGCCGTCGGTTCGGCGTTGGCGCCCGTCCAGGTGCCGGTGAAGCCGAAGGACACCGAGGATCCCGGGGCCACTGTGCCGTTCCAGCCGGCGTTCCTCGCTGCCACGTTCGCGCCGGACTGGGTCCAGTCGGCGTTCCAGAGCTGGCCGACGGACTGGCCGTTCGGGAAGGACCAGCCGAGGGACCAGCTGCTCCATGCCGCCGAGCCCGTGTTGGTGATTCGGACGTCCGCCTGGAAGCCGCCCGTCCACTGGTTGGTGATGGTGTACGCGACCGAGCAGGCGCCGGACGGGGTGGGATCCGTACCCCCTCCGCCCCCTCCGCCGGTGTCGGACGTGTCGCCGTAGATCACGCCCCGGCCGTTCGTCGAGACGTACACCCGGCCATAGACGCGCGGGTCACCGGTGATGGCCGCGCCGGTCCAGCCCCACTGGTGGGCGTCGTCGTTGATACGCGTCCAGGTCGCTCCCTCGTCCGTGGAGCGGAAGATGCCGCGCACCCCGCCGATCTTCGCGCTGGTGTAGAGCGTCTGGTACGAGGCTCCCGTCGCCGCCTTGCCGAAGCCGATGGTGTCGGCCTGGCCGACGTTCGCGAGCTTGGCGAAGGTCGCACCGCCGTCGGTGGAGTGCCACAGCCCGTACGCGCCGTCCGTCGCACCGCCGGCCAGCCACACGTCGCCCTTCGTCCCCGGCAGCGCCTTGAACCGCACGCTGTCACCGCTCGGCAGACCCGTCGCGGCGGACGCCGTGAAGGTCGCCCCGCCGTCCGTACTCACGTAGAAATTCCCGGACTTGAAGCCGTAGAAGGTCTTGGGATCGACGCGGTCGGACTCGACGATCGCACCCGCCGGGATCCCGCTCGACGCCGACCAGGAGGAGCCGAAGCCCGTCGTGTACTGCACTCCGGTACCGGCCGGGCTCCACACGAACCGGCTCCCGTCGGAGGCGGCCGCGACCGTGCCGCCGCCGCTCACCCCCGAAGGGTCCGTCCCAGCGAACCAGTTCGCCCCGTTGTCCGTCGAGAACGCGATGTGCGGACCGGAGTCCAGGTCGCCCACCCGGACCACCGTGTTCGGGTTCGACTCGGCGAAGTCCAGGCTCGTGGTCGTCGTGAACGTCGGGGACGTGTACATCATCGAGGGGACCTTGGTCAGGTCCGTGTGGCGGAAGCCGCCGATGTCACCGAGCGCGCTGAAGAGCTGGGCCCCGCCGGACGGGGGAGCGGCGAGATCGTTGACCGAGGTCTCCTCCAGCCCCTGCACCATCGGCCTGACCGTGAACTGGCCGCCGCTGTCCCACTTCGTCAGATCCCCGGTGCCGTACAGCGTCGCCCCGGTCCCGTACATCATCCGGTCCGAGTCGAACGGGTCGATCTCCAGGGCCTCGGTCATCCACCCCAGTTTCGGGCTCTGTTCGGGCGGCGACGGGCTCGCGCCGAAGGTCAGCCAGGGGGAGGACGAGACGTCGATCGTGTAGCGGTTCGAGCGGTTCGGGTACGACGTGTAGTCCCAGGCCTTCGTCCAGGTCGCCCCGCTGTCCGTGGAGCGGAAGATCTGGGTGTCCGGCCACCAGGAGCTGTAGGCCGTCGCCATCACCGTGCCGGGATGCTGCCGGTCGACCGTCAGCCCGGAGAAGCCGTAGTACGTGTCGGCCTCCGCGACCGGGCTGATGTTCGTCCAGGTACCGGTCGCCGTCGCGTACCGCCACAGCTGGCTCTTGCCGCCGTCGTACGGCCCGCCCTTGTCGCTGTAGGCGAGGTAGAGGTAGCCGTTCTTCGCGTCCAGCACGCCCTTGTGGGCGAGGTACCCCGTCGGCTGGCCGGCGAGCCTCGTCCAGGTCGCGCCCGCGTCCGTCGAGCGGTACACCGCGTTGTCCTTGTCGGCGACCCCGACGTAGACCGTCTTCGTCGCCGAACCGGCCGTACCGGTCGACTCGTCGAAGGTGACCCACACGATGCCCTGGTTGTCGGAGGCGTAGCCGGTGGTGTCGGTCGAGTCCTGCACGTAATTGCCGACGTCGGGGAAGTTCGTCACCTGCGACCAGGTCACCCCGGAGTCCGTGGACCGCCACAGCCCCTTGCCGCTGGGCGCGCCCAGATACAGCACGCTGTCCTTGTTCGGGTCGACGGCCAGCCGCTCGCCCATGCCCCGGCCGGGCATGTTGCCGCCCAGCTTGAACGGCAGGTCGGTCTTCTGCCAGCTGGCACCCCGGTCGGCGGAGCGCAGCACGGCACCGTTGGTCGGGTCCCAGCTGTTCGTGTACGTCCCGACGGCCGCGTACACCTTGTCCGGATCGACCGAGTCGGAGGCCAGGCTCACGACCCCCGTGTGCCCCCACTCGTCCCACCCCACCGAGTCCAGCAACGGCGTCCAGGTCTGCGTCGACTCCGACCAGCGGTAGGCACCGCCGATGTCGGTACGGGCGTAGGCGAGGTTCTTCTCGGACCGGTTGAAGACGATCCCGGGGACGAAGCCGCCGCCGTCGATCCGGGCGTTGTGCCAGGTGTACGTGTCGGCGGCGAGCGTGACGTTCGCGGTCGCGTGGGCGGCGAGCGCGGGCGGGGTGCCCATGAGCATGCCGGCCGCGAGGGCCAGCACGGCGGTGAGGATGCGGGTTCTTCGCACGGGAGAAGTCCTCTCCAGAGGGGGGAAGGGCGGCCCCCAGTGCGGGTAGGGGCCGCCCACTGGAGCGCCCCGTAAGGGGCGCGGGGAACTGCGCGACCAGCCACGACGAAACTCGCAGCCGAACTACTCCAGCAGCTCCGCATACGACCCCATGGCCATCGCGGCATCCGCCTGTGCCCAGAACCGGTGATACGTGAACACGGGCGCGGCCCCGCCCGCCAGATAGCTCTGGATCTTCGACCACGCCGGGTCGTTCTGGTAGAAGGACCGCAGCGAGGCGAACGTCGACGACGAGTTGACCGCGTCGCCGTTCGGCATCTTCCCGCTCCACCCGCTCGGGACGTACACGCTGTCGTCGAAGCGGTTGTAGTCGGCCCGCGTCTCCGGCACCGCGATCCCCAGGCTGTCCTGGTAGTTGTTCCACATGCCGTCGAGCAGCGCCTTGGCCGTGGACTTCGCCGTCGCGTCACCGGACTTGGCGGCGTAGTACGTCAACGTCTTTGCGTACGCGGCGGCCACGCCCACGTCGTTGGTGTAGTCGGCGACCGTGACGTGAAGTCCGCTGTTCGAGCCCGGACTTGACGCGTTCCAGGTGTCGGGCTGCCCCGACCACTGGAGGGTCGACGGGATCAGGTACGTGCCGTCGGGGTTGATCGTGGTCTTGGACAGCGCCCACGCCACCCACTTGTCGAGGATCGCCTTCGCCGAGGTGTTGCCGGTCTGCTGGTAGTACTCGGCGACCCGCTCCATCGACCAGGCCTGGAAGCCGAACCACTGGTTGGACGGCGGGTCGTGGTAGACCGGCTCCCAGTCGTAGTACATGCCGTAGAAGGTCGACGTACCGGACGGCGGGCTCGCGTACCGTCCCTGCCAGCTGTTGGTCGCACCGCCCGCGATGGCGCCCTCGGACGACTGCAGCCAGCGGTAGAACTCCAGTTGCCGGGTCAGGGACGTGCCCCAGTCCGTCGCGCCCGTGGCCGACCTGGGTTTCAGGTCGGCGTACGAACTCAACGCGTAGGCGGCCAGCGGGTTCTGATAGCCGCCGTGCACATGGCTGGAGCCGATCCGCCACGCCCATCCGGCGCTGCTGTCGGTCGCCCCGCCCCACGCGTAGTACCAGGAGAGCAGGTAGTCCGAGGCGTCCTTGCCGGTGCCGGCCGCGCAGGTCGTCGGGCCCACGCAGTTGCCGATCTTCTTGAAGTACTTGTCGTACATCGCGTAGCGCAGATAGTCGCCCATCTTCGCCGCCTTGCCCACGGTGGCGGAGACGTCTCCGCCCTTGCCCTGCTCCTTCGCCCACACGTCCGCCCAGTACGCGGCCTGCACCGCACGCGCGTCGGCGTCCGGGGCGTCCGTGTACTTCCACTGCTTGGCGTAGGACGAGTCACCGGTGAAGAGGTCCAGGTACCCGTTCGTGCCGCCGTACTTGAAGGCGTCGCAGGTCGGCTGCGGAACCGTCTCCCACACCGACTCCTGCGGACCGCGCTGGAAGGTGTTGATGTACGACGGCCCGTCCGCGGTCGGACCCGCCTCACACCCGCCGCCCGGCGTGTCACCGTAGCCGTAGACGTTGTCGACGTCCTCCAGCCAGTGCATGCCGTACACGTCGTCCGTGCCGTAGGCGGTCTTCAGCTCACCGGCGATCGGATCCGTGCCCACCGACACCGAGGTGTCCAGCTTCGCCGGGTACTCGTTCGGGGTGTCCTGCTCCGGCGCGTACGTCGCCGGTTTCGACGCGTTGTAGAAGGAGTTGGTCGGCTGGTCGGCGTGGGTCGGGATCATGTACTTCTCCATGAGGGCCCACGCGCCGTTGAACCTGGACCAGTCACCGGTGACCTTGCCGTACATGGCCTGCAGCCAGAGAAGGTAGCTGTACGCCTCCGACGTGGTCTCGTGGCCCTGGTCGGGGGCCTCGACGATCAGCGTCTCGACCGAGTGGTACGGGATGCCCTCGGGGGAGAAGTAGCCGTTCGCCGGGTTGGTGATCTTCCCGTAGAGGTCCAGGAAGCGCGCGTCGTACGCCTTCGACGCGGCCAGCTCGGTCACGGTCACCGTGGCGCCGGTGTAGCCGGTCGCCGAGGCCGTGAAGGTCGCGGTGCCGGTGCCGGCGGAGTCCGCGGCCACGGTCACGTTCTGTGCGGTGCTCCAGTTGGACGGCGTGAACGTCAGCGACGATCCGGCGCTCACCGACAGCCCGGTGTTGCCGGCCGTGCGGGCCACGGACACCGTCACATTGGCGCTCGGCTGCTTCGAGAGGCTCACCCCGAACTGGCCCGTCGCGCCCTGCTGGATGCCCAGCTGGGTCGGCGAGGCCACCACCGCGGGGCCCGAGGCGACCGTGATGCCGACCGGCGTCGAGGACGCGGACGCACCCAGGCTGTCGTACGCCTTCGCCACCAGGGAATGACTGCCCACGGTCAAACTTGAGACCGGGAGCGAGTACGGCGCCGACGTGTCGGTCCCCAGCAGCGTGGTGTCGTCATAGAACTCGATCTTGCTGATGGTCGCGCCGTCGGCCGCCGCCGCGGTCGCCGCCAGCGGGACCGCGTCGCCCTGCGTGTAGACCGCGCCCGCGCTCGGGCTGGTCAGCACGGTGATGGGGGGCTGGTGCGCACCCGCGCAGGTGGTTCCGTTGATCGCGAAGGCGGTCGGCGCCGCGTTGCTGCCCGTGTACGAGAACTGGGCGCCCGTCGACACCGCCGCGCCCGCCGCGATCGTGCCGTTGTACGACGCGTTCTGCACGGTGACCGAGGTGCCGGACTGGGACCAGGTGCCGTTCCAGCCGCTCACCAGTTTCTGGTTGCCCGTGTACGCGTAGGTCAGCGTCCAGCCGCTGATCGCGTCGGTGCCGCGGTTGGTGAGGGTGAGGTCGGCCGTGAAGCCGGTGCCCCAGTCGTTCGTCTTGTAGTCCACGCTGCACTGGACTGTCGCCGCCTGGGCGGGAGTCGTTCCGGTCGCGAGCATCGACAGGGGCAGGGCGAGGGCCGCGACGACGGCCGTCCACAACCGTCGCACGGCTCTGCGTCTCCGCCCGGGGTGCATGGCATATCCGGGTCGCATGTGCTGGTTCCTCCTTGCGCTTGCGGCTCGGGGAGAAGTCAAGGCTTGAACCAGTGGGAGCGCTCCCATAGTGAAGACGTGGCATGGTGCGGTCAAGGCCGTTGAAGAGTCGAAAAGATTCGACGGACGTCACTGAGGAAAAGTCAAGCAACTCCCCTGTTCTTTGCCCGCACTCGGCGCTACCTTCCTTCGCACCAGTGGGAGCGGTTCCGTTCAGTCGACGCGTCCGTCACGACGCGCCCGAGCTGCAAGGAGTCGCTCATGCGACACCCCCCGCGTTCAGTTCTTTTAGCCGTCGCCGGTGCGGCCGCCCTCCTCGGGTCCGCACTGGTGCCGGTGGTGTCGGCGTCCGGGGCGACGCCGGCCTGCACGGTGGAGTACGCGGTCACCAGCCAGTGGGACACCGGTTTCCAGGGCTCCGTGACCATCACCAACAACATGGCCGCCATGAGCAGTTGGAGCCTGGGCTTCGACTTCGCCAATGGCCAGAAGGTCACCCAGGGCTGGAGCGCCAAGTGGTCCCAGTCCGGTACGACGGTCACCGCGGCCAACGAGAGCTGGAACGGCTCCCTCGCCACCGGTGCGAGCGTCAGCGCCGGGTTCCTCGGCTCCTGGTCGGGGAGCAACGCCGTACCGACGACGTTCAGGCTCAACGGCACGACGTGCAACGTCGATTCGGAACCCACGCCCACGCCTACGCCCACTCCGACGCCCACGCCGACCGAGCCGCCCACCGGCGGGACGGCACCGGCCCTGCACGTCTCCGGCACCAGGCTCGTGGACGCGGTCGGCACGGCCCACCGCCTCCTCGGCGTGAACCGATCCGGCGGCGAGTTCATGTGCGTGCAGGGCTACGGCATCTGGGACGGCCCGGTCGACGACGCCGCCGTCAAGGCGATCGCCGACTGGAAAGCCAATGCGATCCGTATCCCGCTCAACGAGGAGTGCTGGCTCGGCCTGTCCAACGTCAAACCCGAGTACGCGGGCGCCAATTACATCAACGCCGTGAAGGACCTGGTGGCCCGCGTCGAGTCGTACGGTCTGACGCCGATCATCGAACTCCACTGGTCCTACGGCCAGTACACCGGCAACTCGGCCGGCTGCTCCGACGTGCACGCCACCTGCCAGAAGCCGATGCCGGACGCGCAGTACACCCCGTCCTTCTGGTCCTCGGTGGCCGGGACCTTCAAGGACGACCAGGCGGCCGTCTTCGACCTGTTCAACGAGCCCTACCCGGACCGGGCGACCTCGACGGTCACCCAGGCCTGGCAGTGCTGGCGGGACGGCGGCACCTGCCCGGGGATCGGTTACGAAGTCGCCGGGATGCAGGACCTGGTCGACAGCATCCGGGGCGCCGGCGCCAAGAACGTGATCATGATCGGCGGGCTCGCGTACTCCAACGACCTCAGCCAGTGGCTGACGTACAAGCCCACCGACCCGGCCGGCAATCTCGTCGCCGCCTACCACGTCTACAACTTCAACACCTGCGCCAGTGAGAGCTGCTGGAACTCCACCCTCGCCCCGGTCGCGGCCCAGGTGCCGCTGGTCGCCGGGGAGATCGGTGAGAACACCTGCTCGCACGCGTTCGTCGACCAGGTCATGAAGTGGTTCGACGACCGCGGCCTCTCCTACCTGGGCTGGACCTGGAACACCTGGGACTGCTCCTCGGGCCCCTCCCTGATCTCCGACTACACCGGTACGCCCACGGCGTACGGCGTCGGACTGCGCGACCACCTGAAGGCCATCAACCCGTAAGCACGCCCACGAAGAAGCACGCCCACGGAAGAAGCACGCCCACCGAAGAATAAGGAAACCCGCACCCATGAGTCGTACCAGAACAGCGGTGTTCGCCGCCCTGGCGCTCGTCGCCGGGGTCTCGGGTCCGGCGGTCGCCGTGACCCCCTCCTCCCAGGCGGCGATCTCCGCGATTCCCTGCACCGTCGACTACAAGATCCAGAACGACTGGGGATCCGGCTTCACCGCCGCCGTCACCGTCACCAACAATTCGGCGGCCAAGTCGAGTTGGTCGGTGAAGTGGTCGTACGCCGGGAACCAGCAGGTGACCAGCTACTGGAACACCAAACTCACCCAGAGCGGCACCGCCGTCACCGCCAACAACGAGACCTACAACGGCACGCTGGCGACCGGCGGTTCGGTCAGCTTCGGCTTCAACGGGTCCTACAGCGGCACGAACGCCGTCCCGACCGCCTTCACCCTCGACGGCGTCGCCTGCAACGTCGACGACGGCAGCAGCGGTGGCGGGGGCGGCGGCGGTGGTGGTGGCACCCGCGTCGACAACCCGTACTCCGGCGCCAAGGTGTACGTGAACCCGGAGTGGTCCGCCAAGGCCGCCGCCGAACCGGGCGGCACCCGCGTCTCCAACCAGCCCACCGGCGTCTGGCTCGACCGCATCGCCGCGATCAACGGCACCAGCACCAGCATGGGCCTGCGCGCCCACCTCGACGCGGCGCTCGCCCAGAAGGGCAGCGGCGAGGAAGTCGTCCAGCTGGTCGTCTACGACCTGCCCGGACGGGACTGCGCGGCTCTCGCGTCCAACGGCGAGCTCGGCCCGACGGAGATCGACAAGTACAAGACGCAGTTCATCGACCCGATCGCGGCGATCCTCTCCGACAGCAAGTACGCCTCGCTGCGGATCGTCACCACCATCGAGATCGACTCGCTGCCCAACCTGGTCACCAACACCGGCAGCCGGGCCACCGCCACCGCCAACTGCAACACCATGCTCGCCAACGGCAACTACGTGAAGGGCGTCGGCTACGCCCTCGCCAAGCTCGGCGCGATCCCCAACGTCTACAACTACCTCGACGCCGGCCACCATGGCTGGCTCGGCTGGGACGACAACTTCGCCCCCGCTGCCCAGCTCTTCTACCAGGCCGCCAACGCCGAGGGCGCGACCGTCGCCGACGTCCAGGGCTTCATCACCAACACGGCCAACTACAGCGCCCTGAAGGAGAACAACTTCACCATCAACGACACGGTGAACGGCACCTCCGTCCGCCAGTCCAAGTGGGTCGACTGGAACCGCTACGTCGACGAGCTGTCCTTCGCCCAGGCCTTCCGCACCGAGTTGGTCTCGGTCGGCTTCAACTCCGGCATCGGCATGCTGATCGACACCTCCCGCAACGGCTGGGGCGGCAGCGCACGCCCGACCGGCCCCGGCGCGACGACCAGCGTGGACACGTACGTCGACGGCGGCCGCTACGACCGCCGGATCCACGTCGGCAACTGGTGCAACCAGTCCGGAGCCGGCCTCGGTGAGCGCCCGCAGGCGAGCCCGGCCGCCGGGATCGACGCCTATGTCTGGATGAAGCCGCCGGGTGAGTCCGACGGCTCCAGCACCGCCATCCCGAACGACGAGGGCAAGGGCTTCGACCAGATGTGCGACCCGACGTACACGGGCAATGCCCGCAACGGCAACAACATGTCCGGCGCCCTGCCGAACGCGCCGCTGTCCGGGCACTGGTTCTCGGCGCAGTTCCAGCAGCTGATGGCCAACGCGTACCCGCCGTTGTAGGCCCGTCGGCTGAGCTGAGATCGACGCTGCGGGCCGTGTGTGGCTGGTCGAGCCCGCGCGGCGGAGCCGCATATTGAAACAGCCCCGCGCCCCTTTGGGGCGCGGGGGTCCGCGGAGTCAATCAGCGCGGGACAATCCCTCGCGGATCGCATGCTCCACCGCTGAGTAGGCCCCGTCCGGCCGCTCCAGTTCGTAGGGGGCGGCCGGCATCAGGGGCGGCTGGGCCATGAAGCGGGGGCGGGTGCCGTGGTGCGGCTGGGCCGCGTGGACCAGGAAGGGGTGGCAGAGGTAGACGTCGCCGGGGCGGCCGGTGGCGTGCGCGAGGGGGCGGTGCGCGGAGGCCTCGACGACCTCCGGGGCGATCTCCAGCATCGAGACGCCCGCTTCGCCGTACGGCTCCAGGACCGCCGGGATGTCGAGGTGCGAGCCGACGCGGATCCGGGTGGGCGCGTCCTGCTCCGTCACCTCGGAGAAGAGGAACAGCATGAGCAGCGCGCGGTCGCGGGAACGCAGGTTCGTGTAGTACCAGCGGGTCTCGACGCCGTCCGGGAGGTAGCTGCCTTCTATGTGCCAACCGGCGTCGTCCGGCTCCTCGGGGTGCGGGAACCGCAGCGGAAAACTCCCCAGCGAGTACCGGGGGACCCAGCGGCCCTCGCCTACCAGCAGATCGAACGACCGGTGCAGTTCGACGGAGTTCGCGGCCGCCGCGAACGGGCCCTGCGCCATGCCGCCCACCCACACCACGGGGTCCTTCCAACTGTCCGGGGCTTCCGGGTCGTACCCCGTCTCCCGCCACAGCAGCCGGGCGCAGTCCTCGGCGACGCGCGGCGGGAACGCGCCCTCGATCTTCACGAAACCGTCGGTCAGGAAGCGTTGCACCAGCTCGTCGTCCACCCCGTCATCGTGGACCCACCGCCTTGCCGTCCGCATCCGGTTTTTTGCCGCACCGGCAACAGGACTGGCCCCGGGCGGTGCGTCGGCGCACGCTGGCGGCACCCGGACGAGAGGCTGACCCCATGGCGCACGACCATCACCACGACCACAAGAGCACCCACAGCCACACCCACTCCCATGACCACGCCCACTCGAACACCGACATCGACTGGGCCGAGATGGCCGGTCACCTGGAGTCCCAGGCGGAGCTCTTCGCGCCCCTCTACGAGAGCGCGCTGAGCTGGCTGGGCAAGGAGGTCACCGAGCCGGGGCTGATCGTCGACGTCGGCAGCGGGCCGGGCGTGGTGTCGTGTCTGTTCGCCGAGGTGTTCCCGGGCGCGCGGGTGCTGGCCGTGGACGGCAGCGAACCGCTCCTCGACCGGGCCAGGGCCCGCGCCGAGCGGCAGGGGGTCGGCGACCGCTTCGGCGTCCTCGCTGGCGAACTCCCCGCTGTTCTGGACGAGTTGGACTACCCGGCGGATCTGCTCTGGGCCGGGCACAGCCTGCACCACCTCGGCGACCAGCGGGCCGCGCTCACCGCGTTCGGCGAGCGGCTGGCCCCCGGCGGCACCCTGGCCATCCTCGAAGGGGGTCTGCCCAGCCGCTTCCTGCCCCGCGACTTCGGCATCGGCCGCCCCGGCCTCCAGGCGCGGCTCGACGCGCTCCAGGAGAAGTGGTTCGAGCAGATGCGCACCGAACTCCCCGGCTCGGTCACGGAGGCCGAGGACTGGCCGGCGCTGCTGTCCTCCGCCGGCCTCAAGTACGCCCGCACCCGCAGCTTCCTCCTGGACCTGCCCGCCCCGGCCTCCGACCGGGCCCGCGCCTACGCGGCCGAGATCTTCTCCAGGCTGCGGGACTCGGTCTCGGACGACCTCGACGCCGACGACCGCGCCACCCTGGACCGCCTCCTGGACCCGGCCGACCCCGCGAGCGTGCACCGCAGGCCGGACCTGTTCGTCCTCGGTGTCCGCACCGTGCACACCGCGGTACGGCCCGCCTAGCAGCGGCGCGCGTACCCGCTCACCCGGCGAGAGCGCTCGACGCGAGGCGCCGGAACGGCCCGGTACCGGGTGGTACCGGGCCGCCCGCCCTCCCCGGGCCGGTGGCGGCGCGAACGCGCCTCGGAGGTCTAGTTGTTGGCGAGGAACTGCTTGGCCAGCTGGTCACCGAGGGTCACCGCTGCGCTGTGGCTCTCGATGGGGGAGACCTTGGAGTTCTTGAAGAGGATGTACGTCACGCCGGAGTCGGCGCCGCCGGTCGCCGGGTCGGGGTCGATGCCGAGCGCCTTGGCGGTGGCGTACGAGGCCTCACCGATGATGTTGGTGGGGCCGGTGTCGCCGACCACCGCGTACTCGACCTTGTTGTTGTAGATCACGGCGACCACTCCGCCGCCCTTGATGCCGGCGCTGGAGTAGTTCCAGATGCTGCTGGTGCTGGGGACCACGATGTACGGCAGCGACTCGGCCTTGAGCGGCTGGCCGTTTGACTGGTGGAACGCGGTGTCGTCCTGGTACCAGGGGTCGCGGTCCTCGTTGCAGTTGGTGGTGCGCTGCCCGTCGCAGTCGATGTCCATGTCGGCCTTCCAGAAGACCGCGCCGTTCTTGCCGCAGACGGGGATCGTGGCCGACGTCTCGTCGTCGGTCCGGTACTTGCCGTTGGAGATCTGGGAACAGGACGTCACCTTGGCGAGCAGGTCCGCCGCGCTGACCGAGCCCTCCTGGGCGGATTTCGGGACGGAGGCTCCGGACGCGCTCGCGGGAAGCACTCCGGCGGCGAGCAGTGCGGCCCCGGAGGCCGCGGCAAGGGTCAGTGTTCGGATGCGCACTGTGGGGGGTCCCCTTCTGTTAGGAAAGTTTCCTGACCGGGTGTCGTACAAGGTGGACCCGGCTGCATGTCCGCGTCAACCCCTGGATGTCAACTCGGCGATTTCTTGCGCATTGCGGTGATATGGGCACCGGGGAACACTGGTGGTGCAGGACATTCCGGATATTTACGCAGGAGCCGTGCGGGGGTTGGGCGGTGGCTCCGATGGCTCCTGGGAGGCGAGGGGTCATGTTCGTACGCGCGGTGTACGTCACCGGCGATCCGGCGAAGCTCGAGGCGGCCATCAGATCCCTGAACAGCCAGGGGCGTGAACTGCTCGAAGAACGTCCCGAGTACCGGGGCGCGGACGTCCTCGTCGACCGGGATCTGGGCAAGCTGCTCGCGGTGAGCTGGTGGGGCTCCGAGGAGGCCCGGCGCAACAGCGACCAGGTGATGCGCGAGCGGCGCGGGCCGATGCTGGAGCCGTTCGCGGGCACCGTCGCCGTCGAGAACTACGAGGTGGCCGTCTTCCACTCGGTGCAGCTGCCGAGGGCGGGCGGCGGTATGCGGTCCACCCGGGTGGAGTTCGAGCCGGCCGACACGGACCTGTTCGCCGAGACGTTTCGTTCCTCGGCGATACCCCGGCTCGAGGCGCTGCCCGGCTTCGCCCGGTGCGCCGTGTTCGTCGACCGGGAGCGGGGCCGGGGCATGGTCGGCTCGATCTTCGTAGACCGTGCCTCGATGGCCGCATCGCGCGCCGGGCAGGCGGAGGCCCGGCGCGCGGACGCCGCCAAGGCGCACGTGACCGTGGTCGGCCTGGAGGAGTTCGAGGTCGTCCACGCGGACATACGCCCCGACTGACGTGTCCCGGGCGGGAGTCGGCGAACGCGAACGGAGTCGGGGAAGGTGCGAACGGAGTCGGGGAAGGTGCGAACGGGAGTCGGGAACGCGAACGGCCGTCCCGCCGTGGGTACGGCGGGGCGGGCGGGGTGGACCCGGCGCGCGCGCCCCCCCAGGAGAAGGTCGGCGCGGCCGGGGCGAAGGGCCCGTGCGCCGTGTTCGCGCGGATAGCCCCCA